>NZ_JACOPE010000002.1 GCF_014287355.1 Ruminococcus hominis
CGCCTCGTGTCTCGCCCATTCAATTGCAGCTCGAACGCCGAGGGCGCGAGCTTTCATCAGGTCGGAACGCTTTCCCATAAGGTCGGCTGTCGTCATGGCGTCGAAGTAGTCGTCGGTCTCAGTGTTCCATGCCTGGTGTTCATCATCGATGCCGATCTTGATCTGATTGAGAAGATCTTCGTTCTCGCGGACAATTCTCTCGACCTCGGCAGCGCGCCTAAAGCCGAAAAAGACCGCCGTCTGCTCATATGGTTCCCACGGATGCGCCGCGACATGGCGCAGTACCGCGCGAACAAGACCTGGCCGATCATTTGCATACTTCCGCTTGAATTGCTCGGCCTGTTCCTCGATAACCCTATGAGGCCGGTACGTTGGACGCCTGTCTTGGCTCATAGCCTTCTTGTATTCATTCTGCCATCCAGGCTTGAGCCACTTATAGACAGTCGGACGGGACACCCCAGCGACGCGAGCTAGCGCCGACATACTTAAACCAGGGTTCTCAGCCGCAGTTTTCCAAACCTGCACGGCCTTCGTCGGCGCTCCATCTCGGTTGCCGTTATCCCACCAATTCGTGCCATGGGCCTTCTGATTCAGGTCCCTTGTCATGCGGGCCTTTTCAAGAGACAAATCCTTCGGGAGTCTCTTGTCTGGCGGATTACTACCATGTCCCATCTTCTCACCATATGAGACAGCGGCCTTTCGCTCGCAGAATCCCTGAGTGTAACGACGCGCCCGCCCAGCCGCTGAGCCGCCCTCAAACGCCTCCAGAGCCGCCGCCACGTCGTTAGCGGTAAACCTGTTGCTTGGCTCTACCGAAAGGGCGTCAAATCGATCAAGAAGGCCGTATGCATCGTCCTCAAGCTCGTCGTAAGAAACGCCGCACTTGTTAGCCATGACAGCAAGATAGAAGATGCACCAATAACGGTGATCAACTGATGCCTGATCCCTGATGACGCTCAAAACCCGATCGTAGCCGGCACGGCCATACGTCCACCCTCCGCGCGGCTCGTCGTTAACAACGCACCTTTCATACCACTCAGGCCACAATTCTTTTGCCTGGGCGATCGGAGTCTTCTTGCGGGCCTCCTGCGTAAGTTCTCGAAGAGCTGCAAGACCATCCATATCCTTCTTGCCCCGCAGCTTTGGAACAAAAGACAGCAGATAGGGGATTGTAGCAGGCGGGGTCGCATCGTGAGAAAAACACTCGGCAACATACGGCTGCTTAATCTTTGGATTGCCGATGTCTCCATTGAGCTTCGTGGCGCTTCCGACCATCCGGAAACCTTGGAAGATGCCCTGAGTCTGCTTCTTGTCTGGGTCGCTCGCGCTTGTGTTGGCGTTCCAAACTCGGTCGGTCAGCTCGCGCTTGAGGACCTGTAGACCAGTGACGTAGCGGGTCATAAGCGGCACTGGATGTTCGAGAAGGTAAACGACGTGAAGGCCTGTCCCTGAGCTGACGAGATAGTTGGCATAGGGAATTGCACCACGCTCCATCTGGTGGAGCAAGTTATCAAGCTCGCGTTCGCCAACGTAATCGAGATCGATCATGATGGCATGCAAGTATCGGGCATTACGACTGCTGCGGCTCTTGCCGTAATAGCTGACCGGAGCCAGAAACATAAACGTGTTCTGCTCAATCGACAGCTTTCGAAGCTCTTCAAGTTCTTCAAGACCGTCATGAAGCGTGTATCGATGCATAATGCGTTTTACAAGTTTGTTGCCCTTTGGGTCGACTCCCCGTTCTATCTCCTTACCGGTGTCCTCAAGAACAATGACGTTGGGCTTGCCATCGGAATCGTTACCCTTCTTCTGGAGAGTCCCATCAGGAAACATAGCGTGATAAAAGGTGTCGGGATCGCAGTAGCTCCAACCCAAACGATAGGCGTCAAACAACTTCTCGTTTCTCACCTGATTTGCATGGCGCTCATTCTCATACCAGCGTCCATCATGCTCGCTGGAACTCTTACGACGCTTTCTCGAAACAGGCATACAAAGCCCCCTTTAAGATGAAAACAACACTCCCTTGGAAACAACCTCAGGAGCGACCCCGAGGGGCTGCCCTACGGGCTAAGCAGGACGTACATTAAGGTTAAATGATATTTTACACTTTTTCGCCTAAAAATGTGTATATAGAATCTATATACAGTGTATATAGATTCTATATACACAAAAAGGATCACTCCGATGCCTCGCACGCGGTGATAAACGCCTTTAGTGGCGACGTCTCGGGAACGTGCCGGAGCTCTTCGCGATGCCGCATGTGCGCGAGTCTGTGCTCGCACATGGCCCGTATCTCGGCCCGATCGGCCCGGTCCTGGGCCTCGGCGTCCTCGGCAGTCTTTGCCTCGTAGTAGCCGTGCAGGTCGACAGTCACGATTCTCTTGCCGCCGCCCGGCCCGGATCCAACATTGGAAGGCACACGGTTCAGCATAGCCTCCGTACTTCCAATCAACGACTGGCGCGCGAGCCGCGCCACAGCCTCCGGGTCATGGAGCGAGAACGGTTTTGCATCGTGATCGGCCATGGCCCGGAGGGTCACCTCAAGCTCGGAGCGGCCCATCTTCGCAATCCTGAACTGCCAATCGAGCAGCTCGATATCGTCCATGACTACCCACGAACCTTGACTGCAATGAAATATCCGATGGCCCCACAGATGGCCATAGACAGCAGCAGCGCCGCCCAGCCCCAGACGCCAAGCCACTCGGCCCCGGCCTTCATCTGGGTCCACATGAAGCCAATGGCCACCAGGAGGACGATCAGGCACGCGGCACAGGTCACGACGCCGCACGCAACGGTCGCAACAATCATCGACCGCCTCGCGCTCTCGAGTTCATCGACGGCCTGCTTGGCGTTCGCCTGGCTGCTCTCAACGGCCTTTTTAGCCGCCCTCTCCACGTCCCGCAGGCACTCAACCGTGCGGGCCTCCACAGCCCTGTAAACGACGTTTGAGGCATCCTCCGCTCGCTCGGCGGCACCGATGACCGCCTCGCTCATATCGCGCATGGTGTCGGTGTTCTCGACCAACGCACCGTGCATCTCCTTCGCGATGCCGGCGATGCTGTGCATGTCCTTGGCGACGCGGAGCTGGTCGCGCGCCGCCTGTTCCTTGAGATCTGCCGATGCCTCAAGGGCATCGCCCATAGCCGCTAGGTTGTCCTGGCTGAGGTTGTCGAAAGTACCCATGATTTGAACTCCGTTTCTAGTGGTGGATACCGTTTTCGTTTTCAAGCTCGATCTCGACCGAGAGCGGCTTGGCGACCTTTGCAGTCTTCTTGGCCTGCTCGCGGACGAGCTTGTCGCGCTGCTGGGCGGTCATGGCCTTGAGCTGGGCGGCGGTAATCGGTCGCCCGACCTCCTTGCTCATGGTCACGAGCTGGCGCAGCGGGCGTCCCATCTGCGCGCCCGTGACGGTGCGACCGTCTTGGGTGAACTTGAGGTCGCCGTGGCCCTCGACGTAATCCATGGCCACGCCGCGCTGCGCTAGGGCGTCGGCGAGGTCGTTGAAGTGGTTGTTGCTCCGGCGCGCGAACACCTGCTGGATCTCGGCCTCGACGGTCTTGGCGATGGAGATATCCAACTTGGCGCCGCCCATGGCCATACCGCGCTTTCGCGCCGCCGTGGCGCGCATGAGGCCCGTGTGGCGGGCGATGAAAGCGCGCCGGCGCTGGGTGACGGCGTCGGTCTTCTGCGCCCACCATGCGCTCGCGCGCTCCTTGAGTCGGCGCAGCTCTCCGATCACGCGGTCGATGGCGCTGTTCGTCTGGCGCACCTCGACATTCATGGCCACGCGCTCAGGCGTGGGTCGCTGGCCCTCGTGGACGGTCGGGACGTACTCAATTTTGCGGTCCTCGAAGGACCGGTGGTCGATTGTCACGGCAACCTCGTTGTGCTTGGCGGCATGTTCGGCGAGGCGTTTGTTGGCGATGCCTGCCCAGGACGCGCGGACGCGCCTGAGTTCGGCTTTCTCGGCATCGAACGCCTTAGCGCCGTCCATCTTGGCGGTGACGGCCACTGGCGTCTTCGTCTTGCGGTCGTCCTTGGTGAGGCCTTGCGCCGCCGCCTGGGACATGGTCCGGCGCTCACCGTCCCGGAAGTTGTAGACCTTCTCGATGCCCTCGGCCTTGGCCGCTTTCCAGTCCTTGGCGGCGACCATGACGTCGCTGCCGTCTGGACGGCGGCACAGGTAGACCTTGGTTGACTTCTGCGCCCTGGGGCGCTCGAAGCCATCGGCACCGAGTTTGAGGGCGCTCACGAGCACGTGGGCGTGGGGATTACCGTCGCCCGAATCATGTATTGCCCAATCGCAGGCCTTGTTTTTGAACAGGTTGCAGAAATCGAGAACGCAGGCGCGTTGCTCGTCCAAGTCGAGCTCGCGGGGAAGGGCGAACTCATAGCGCTTGGCCACGAGTTCGTTGCCGCCGTCATATGCGCGCCGTGCCTCGTTCCAGAGACTCTGACGATCCCAGGCGGGCGCACCTTCGGGAAGGACGATACCGGTATCGGCGATGCGCTCGGCGCGCGCGTAGCGCTTGAGCTCGCCCGTGGCCTCGTCGCGCAATGTCTCGCCGCTCTGGTAGGCGGCAGACGCGACGGCAGACGATCCGCGCGCCGGGGCGATGCCTCGGGCGTTCAGATGGTAGATGGCCATGTGGCGTCTGCCTCCTTCCGGCAAGCGAGTGAAACGAGCGCGCAGCGGTGCCGTGCGCACCGTGAGCCATTGAGGCGAACGGGCACGGTATCGCGGAGCGCAAGGGAGCCTTGGCGACCGCGCAGGCACAGCCAATCGCAAGCCGCCCAAGGCGAACGGTTGGCGGTGTGCCGGAGAGGCAAGGAGCGCGAGCGACGCGCAGCGACCGCAGGGAGCGTAGGGGCTCGCCGCCTAGGCGCGCACGCAATGTCTCTCTCACGCAGCGCCGTAGGCGCGAGTAAGTGAGACTAAGTGCGCCCTTAACTTAAGTTAAGGGAATGATACCAACTCGTTACGGGTACAATCAAGTCAATTAAAAACGCAGTTGAAAGGCACAAAATGGACCTGAACGAATTCACGAGCATCGACGGGGCTCAGCGGTCAGATAACACTTTCGCGGCAGACGCCGGAACGCAGCCCGCGAAGCCGAAACGCAAGCGCGTCAAGAAGACCATTGACCAGCAGGTCGCCGAGGCCGAAGAGCGCCTGAAGAAACTCAAGGCGAAGCAGCGGAACGAGGAACGGACCAAACGCAACCACCGGCTCATCGCGAGCGCCGCGACCATCGAGGCCGAGGCCGGTCACGTTGAGCTCGACGAGCGCATTGCCACATGGCTCGGGCGGGTTCTCGCCAACGAAATTGCCAGCAAACCTGAGGGTGAGATCTCTCGATACATCGCATGGCGCGACGGAAAGGGCGGCAAACAGTGAATATCAAAATTGTCTACGAGGACCGCATTGACGCATGGGACACCCGAGCGGACGGGTCCGCATCGACCTCACATGCCGTGCTGCGCGTCAACGGACGGCATCTCGAACTTTGGGGCGCCCTCAGATTCGAGGAGGGGTACGACCCGGAGAAAAGTGGGCAGGCAAAGAGCAGCCGAACCGAAGAGGGACAGGCCGAAAGCATCCTGAGCATTTCAGCGGAAAACGCCCCACAGATCCTCAATGCCTGGCTCGCTGTTGCTCACGATGAGCACGGACTGCTCAGGCTCGACGTCGACGGTGAAACGCTCTACAAGTTCGAAGAGCCGGACGAGGACGAGGATGAAACCTCGGACAACGTCAGCGACGAGTTCAGCGGCGTGTTCGAAAACGTGGACTTTTTTGAACCGGAGAGGTGCCAGCAGGGAGCTTGGCGGCCACGAAGCCCCAGCGCGACCGCTCGATAATCAGGTGCTTTGATTAGGTATACTAAACTGGTATACTTATTGGGGAAGAAAGGAGAGCGGCATTGGTCAGAGTACACGGGAACGCCCTCAAGCACGGGCTTACCAGCGATGAGGTCGCGTATGCGTGGGAGAACCCGATTCGGTGCCGCCAGCGAAACGGCACGGATGACCCGCCGCTCTGGATTTCGGTCGGCTCGCTTCCCGATGGGAGGTTTGCCGAGCTGATTGGATTCATGGATATCGACGGCGTTTGGTGCGTGTTCCACGCGATGGTGCCGCCGACGAAAAAGTTCAAGCGTGAGCTGGGATGGAGGTAGACATGAACGGAATCGTTGCCGAGAACGGCAAGGTCGTGACCGATGAGATGATTGCCGATTGGGAAAGCGCCCTTGAGCGCGATGAGTGGCCTAGCGGATGGGTCAACGTTGGCGAGGTTGTCGAGGGCAAGCTCCCGAAGGCCGTACCCGAGACGGTGACGCTGTCCCTCAAGGTTCCAGTTGCGATGAAGCGGGCTCTTGAGAAGGAAGCGAAGGCCGAGGGCAAGTCGACGGGTGCGTATGCCCGCGGAATCCTCGCCGATGGTCTCATGGCCATAGCGTAAAGCAGCAGGGGAGCTAACAGAAAGGGGGGCCTTGAAGGGCTCCCCTTTCCTGCCGGCGACCCTGTTGTGATTTGGGTCAGAGCTTCATGGCTAGCCCCTCCAAGCCCTCCTGAGCCTTTGCCAGCGGCTCAGCTCTTATGTATATACACTCTATATAAATTCTATATAGAGTGTATATACAATCTATATACTATCTCGATTCATGCGCAGTTCAAGACCCTCGACGATGAGGCGTGAGACCGTTGTATTGTGTTCAGCGGCATAAGTCGAAATCTCGGCTTTTTGTTCATCAGTCACCCAGAAAGTGATGCACTTTCCCTTTTTACGAGTGCTGGTCGAGTCACCTTTGTGGCGCGTATCCTGGTTTGCCATGAGGGTCGGCGCAACCTCCTCAGGCACCGTCATTCGACGGACTGGCCTCTTAGCCGGCATAGTGAATCTCCTCATCGTTACGCAAGATTTCTTTCAGTTCATCCCAAATCTCCTCATAGCCGAAGAGATCATCGCCAAACGAATTGCCGAAAAAGTTTCGCAGCCCTTCGCGGCGGCGGACTTGATGGTCGAAATAACTGAGGTCGGCATCTTCAATCTCGCTCTGTGCCTTTGCAAACGAAAGGGTGTTGGCCGCAACCTGAGTAAGTAGCACGCCGTAAAAGACCTCGCGCTTCGTAAGCGTGCGTGCGGTCTCGATGGTCTTCACAACGTCGGCCGCACCCGGACCCGTCGGAATCACGACGAAGTCCGATGCCTCAGCAGCCTCGTCCATGATGTTGCCATTCGGTGGGCAGTCGATAAAGATCCATTTGTCAGGATTCCTGCGGTATTGGATGCCGGCGCGCCGCACCGTCGCCAGGTTCGCCGACGTTACGGAAAATGGAAGGGAATCATTGTTCTGATCGGCGAGGAGCGCCCAGAAGCTTGCGCTAGACTGCGGGTCGCAGTCGTAAACCTCGACGCTCTTTCCCTCGCGCTCAGCAGCTGTCGCCAACGCCATTGCCGTCGTTGTCTTGCCGACACCACCTTTTAAGTTCATAGCCGAAATAATCACGGGCGTTCCTCTCAAGTGCTGTTGTATCTAACAGTGAGTCTATATAGAAAGTATATACAGTCTATATAGACTGTATATACTTTTCTTTCAACTCGGCGAGCTCGTCGCCTGTAAGCGTTCGCCCCGCGCTCCTCGCCGCACGCAGCCCCTCGAACAGGTCTGG
>NZ_JACOPE010000003.1 GCF_014287355.1 Ruminococcus hominis
CATGACCAGAAGAGCAAGCAGCGGAAGACCCATGTTCACATCATCGTGGTTTGGGGCGGCAACACGACCCGCAAGGCGATAATCAACGTCCTGAACCGCTTGAGCGCGGACGGCAAGAGGTGCTGCTCCTCTGCGGAGCCAGTCAACAACATCAGGCACGCATACGACTACCTCATCCACGACACGGCATCGTGCCGAAAGAAGGGCAAGGAACTGTACCCAGTCGAAGCCCGCATCGAGGGGAATAACTTCGACATCGGGCAGCTTGAGCAGCTCTCGACCAAGGACAAGCAGGACATGCTCTTCGAGTTGGTCGGCTTCATCATGGTCGAGAAGTTCGAGACCATCAATGACTTCACGACTGCGGCGTTGCGTGAGTTCCCCGAGCAGTACCGAGAAATCATCGTCGGCTACAACTCGATTCTCGAGCGCTACTGTCGCGGCAACTACCTGAACGCCGAACGCAAGCGCAAGGCACGTGAGACAGGCGCGTGCGGAAAAGTAGACGGGTCAATGGAGCAATGCGTGACTACGGGGGCGGAGTAGTTCCGCGTAGCGGATCTACGGAGACCTCGTTCACGGATTGCGGAATTGACGCGGCGGTCGAGCCAAAAGACAGACTGGGAAGAGGGTCGATGTGAGCGCAAGCTCCCATCGACCCTTTCCTTGCCCAAGTCTGCGAGCGCGGGAGGGCTGGGGATGGGATTCCCATATCGAGCGTGATTCTGGGGGTGGTTCGGAGGGGCGCACTCATTATTTTTCGCTAACTACGTCCGAAAAATAATGTGACAAATGACAAATGACAAATCAGGTTGAGCGGGGGAGTTTGAGGGGGCTTGCCCCCTCATGCGAGCGCCGCCGCGAGCTGCCCGAGAACGTGAGCGACGCCGCGAACGGACGAGGGCTGGGGGGTCTCGGGGGGAACGCCCGAGCGGGTCAAGGGCGGCGCCCTTGCACGGCCAAACGCAGTTTGGTATACCGTGACTATACCAAAGTCGCTAACGCACCTTTAGGTGGTTCGAACTCGGGAGTTTGACATGACCGTAGCACCCTTGATTGCCATGAAGTCGACCAAATGTGACAGCCTTGAAGCCGTGGGCAAGGAGCTAGACAGGCGGGCGCACACCTACGCAAACGATGTTGACCAGAGCGGCCGGCATGTCGGGTACCTGTGCCGCGCGGGGGATGAGAGTCCCGTTCCGCTCGAACAGGCCATCGAGCGTCGTATGGGCGAGCTGAACACCAAGCGGAAAATCAGGGACAATCAAGTCCGCGCGATGGGGTTCATCGTCTCAAGCAACGATGCCTTAGACGAGAAGGACGCGAGGGAGTTTCTGGATAGGTCGGTTCAGTGGTTCGGGGCGCGGTACGGATACGAGAACCTGCTCGCCGCCCAGATTCATCTGGACGAGGGCACACCGCATGCGCACATCTGGGTTGCCCCAGTCATTCGCGGCGAGGACGGCCACGATCGCCTGTGCGCCAAGGAGCTGTTCGCCCCAGACAAGCGCCGCAAGAACGCGGAGGGCAAGTGGGAGGTGACCGCGCAGGGCACCATGAGCCGCTTGCAGGAGGACTTCTGGGAGCAGGTGGCCAAGCCCTACGGGTATGAGCGCCCAATGCGCCACGAGCTGCGCTCAAAGGGCTACAGGAGCCTTGATGCCTACAAGGTGCAGGTCGGCACCACGCGGGCGCTCAAGTCCGAGATAGAGACCCTTGAGGGCGCGAGGGACAAGGCGAAGCACGGTGCGATAACCGCCAAGCGCGAGCTGGACGGTCTCGAGCAGCTTAGGGTTGAGAGCCATGTCAAATTGGGTGCCGTGACCGCCAAGGTCGATGAAAAGCGGGCGCAAGCTGCGGAGATTGACCGCAAAATCGCGGAAAAAATGGCCGAGCTTGACCGCTTGGACGGCGAAATCGGCGAGAAAATCGAGCTGCGAAACGAGGTGGGCGAGAGCCTCCAGCGCGAGCAGCGGCGATTGGAGTCGGTTCGGCGCGGAACGCGAGCAGTTGCGCGAGACGTTGAGGAGCTTCGACCCGTCGCTGCCGAGATTGGGCGCTGGGAAGCTGCGGGGCGCGCTGAGCGCGGCACAATTCTCGATTCAATCGCTGCTCGATGCGCAGGAGCGGCGAGAGCAGCTAGAGCGGCAATTGAGGAGCTTGGAGACCGCATCTGGGCATTGATGCGTCCCAGGAAGGCGCAGCGCACCGAGCGCGGCTTGGATGATGTGATGAGGGGTGCCACGGAAGTGGCGAAGGCATGGAACCGAAGCCACGAAGCGCCTGCGCGGTCGCGCGGGCAGGCGCGGTGATGTGTTATAGTAGTACCTGTATTACAGCATAGGAGGTACGGCATGGCTACCGCAGTTACTTCAATGAGGATTCCAACAGACCTGAACGAACGATACAGCAGGCTTGCGAAGGAAACTGGCAGGTCAAGGAGCTTTTACGTGAACGAAGCCCTGCAGGAAGCTATCGATCGATTTGAGTACGAGTACGGCATTCTCAAGGACATCGAGGACTATCGCGCCGGCAGGCTTGAGACCTACAGCATCGATGAGGTGAGGGCTCACTGTGGCCTGGCGAATTGATTTCACGAGGAACGCCGACAAGGCGATGCGCAAGCTGGACAGGGGCATCGCCGCGAGGATATTCGAAGAGCTTGACGAGATAGCGAAGCTCGAAGACCCGAGAGTCAGGGGCAAGTCCCTGACGGGGAACCTAGCGGGCGTGTGGCGCTACAGGGTCGGCGACTATCGGATTCTGTGCGACATCGATGACGGCAGGCTCGTGATTCTCGTGGTTGATGTGGCGCATAGGCGCGAGGTCTACAAGCGCAGGTAAAAAAGAAAAAGCCCCAGCAAGCTTGGCGGCAGCAGGGGCATTCGAGACAAGGAGATTATAGCATGGCGGCAAACGCTGGCGAGACGAAGGTAAAGCTCTGGGAGGGAATCTGCTACCCAGAGAACATGCTCGATGATTGGCAGGAGGAGATAGACGACATCCTCCAAGTTCCGTTCGCTTACGCAATTCACGACATCGAC